>NZ_VULP01000029.1:0-39898 GCF_009697165.1 Anaerobutyricum soehngenii
GCACAGCGATGTGTGGAGTTGACTGTTACTAATCGGTCGAAAGCTTGACCAAGCGTAGAAAGCCGTAATGATGTCAGTAAACTGGCTGAATGAAGCTTGCTTTATGAATACAGTTTATGACAGCATGGAGATTTGCGGAGCAAATCCATCGAGATGAAGCGTAAGCGGAATCGAGATGACCGGCTTTAGTCAAGGCTTTAGTCAATAAGATTTGCAATTAGAAAAGATAGTTTGTGTGTAGTTTTGAAGGTACATATCATGTGCACGAGTGGCTCAGTGGTGGAGTATCGCCTTGCCAAGGCGAGGGTCGCGGGTTCGAATCCCGTCTCGTGCTTTTATAATTGAATAATATTTATAGTATAGCGCTATCGCCAAATGGTAAGGCACTGGATTCTGATTCCAGCATTTCCAGGTTCGAATCCTGGTAGCGCTGTTTTTTTATATAATTAAAAATTTACTATATAAAAAGAAACATCATTTTAACTAAATAATGGTTTTATTTTACAATATGATACATCAGTATATTAGAAAAACTTAGTAAAAAGTTTATAAAACGGCTTTTCAAAATAATATTTCCGATGTATAATAGCAACGTATGTATTAAGAAAACCTTATTCAAATTAGGAGGAATTAACTATGGCAAGAACAACAGCAAGAGCAGCAAAGAAGAAAGCAGCAACAAAAGCACCTGCAGCTAAAACAGCAGCAAAAACTACAGCAGCAGAAGCAGTTGTAGAGGAAGTAAAAGAAGCAGTGGTAAAAGAAGTAGAAGAAAAGAAAGAAAAAGTTGTAGATGCTGACATTAAAGAAGTAGCAGTTGCAGCAAAAGAGACAGTAAAAGATACTGGCGCTAAAGTTGTAGATAAAGCAAAAGAAGTTACAAAAAAAGTTGAGAAGACTGTAAAAGAAAAAGTAGCAGAGGTGAAAGCAGCAGTAGCAGAACCAGAAATATATGTACAGTATCAGGGTAACGAATCAGATTTAGCTGCGATTACAGCAAGAATTAAAAAGCAGTATGTTGAAGAAGGCCATAAAGAAAGCGATATCAAGTCTTTAAAAATTTACTTAAAACCAGAAGATGCATCCGCTTACTATGTAATCAACGATAATAATTCAGGAAAAGTATTTTTATTTTAATTCTTTTTGCTGATTTACAGGATTTAGATTACAAAAAAGAATCTATCCGGCTTGCAAGTTTGGGAGTATGTTTAAATACGAATGAGTATTTAAACATACTCCCAAACTTGCAAGCCGGATAGATTCTTTTTCTTTTTGTTTTTTGTTCCTTTAGATCCTGCAAATAAAAATATATATTGAATTTCTTTGGGGATTTTGGTATACTGTTGTAATATATGATACCATAAAGGATATGCACAGTGATTTTATGGGAATCGTTTAAAAAGAAAGGAAAAGAAAGATGTCTTTATTAACAGATTGGAGAGAATTTGCCTATAGTCATGATGATAGAACCAGAGAAGGACAGGAATTCTGGATTGGATATTTTAATCAGGAAAAGGCTGTATATGAGCAGATTCTTGCTACACCAGAAGAACCAGTAAGTGGAACAGTTGCAGAACTGGCACAGAAATATAATATGGATCTTACATATTTTGTAGGTTTCTTAGATGGAATTAATGATAGTTTAAAGAATCCAAATCCTATCGAGGATATGGATGCGAATACAGTAGTATCTTTAGACTACGATAAAGAGAAACTCTATTACAATATGGTTGCTGCTAAGGCAGACTGGTTATATGGTTTAGAGCAGTGGAGTGATCTTTTAACTTCTGAGAGACGTAAGGAGTTATATAAGGAACAGAGAAGTTCTACAACAGTTGTTAAGCCACCTAAGATTGGACGTAATGATCCATGTCCATGTGGAAGTGGTAAGAAGTATAAGAAGTGTTGTGGACGTAATAATTAATTACGAATTACTATAAGGCATAGTATGCCTTGTGTGCGGCATCCTGTGTTTGCAGGGTGCTGTTTTCATGTCAATGCTATAAAATATAGATCAAAACATAACAGGCAGCAAAGAGGATTGGAGAGAATATGCAGGACAGATATATAGCAGACGAGGCGAAGGTAAATATCAGTAGTCTGGAAGCAGAAACCGTTATGAAAAGTACTCCTGTATCAACAGTGACGTCAATTCTTGGACGGATTGGAATAGAATATGAAGAGGGACTGCCCAAAGAAGCATATATTGCTGCTTTTAAAGAAGAATTTTGTTCTGAACCCAAGTGGGTTCTCCTTATGTTGCCCAAAATGATGCTTGATTTTCTGATGGAAGTCTGGGAGAATCCTGTCGTTGAGATGTCAGAAGAAAGATGGAATTATGTTGAATATTTAAAGATATTTGGATTTTTAGCATATCGGATGGGCAATTCTATTTCAGATGAACCAAATCAGATTCTCGTTGTAGATGAGATGAAAGACCGTTTTTATTTCCTGTTAAAAAGCAGAAAAAGTCAAAAAGCATTGTCTGTTTACGAAGAATGGGAAAAGATTATTACTGGATATATGTATTATTATGGTTTCGTAGAGACAAGAACATTATATTCTTTATTTTTAAAAGTTTCTAAAAAAGTAGTTTCTTATGAAGAGTTTATTTTATTCATTAAATGTCGTAGTTCTATGTGGGCATTTGGGGCGATTCTTAAAGATTTTACAGGAAAGAATGAATACTTTCAGTATTTGAGTGTAGAGAATGCTGATTTATTGCTTACATATATCAGAGAGCATGAGGAATTACCATATAAGCCAGTTAAAATTGAGGATTTAATTTATGTCAGCGATGCAGCCGGGATCGATAATAGATGGTCAGGAGTTAGTGAACTTGGTAATTTATTCATTGATAAGATGGGACTAAATTATTATCGTGCAACGGTTCTGCTAAGAACTTTGTTGATTATGATTAAGAACGGATGTAGTTATGATAAACTACAGGAAAGATTAAGTGGACTGCCTTTTAAGAATAAAGAATTGGAAGAAGAGACAAGACAGGCAGTGGGTCAGTTGTTTGAAAGTGTCCCGGTTTTTGAATACAAGGGATATTCCAGAGAGGAATACAAACGATTATCTCATCAGAAACAATTGAAAAAAAGAAAGAATTTGTTTACAATTATAGATGGTGGAAGAGAGTAAGCTCTTTATTATAAATGGATTACCATAAATAAAAGATAATAGAAAGGATACAGGAATTTTGAGTAAGAAGAATAATATTTATGTAATTGGTCATAAGAATCCAGATACAGATAGTATCTGTTCTGCAATTTCTTATGCATATCTGAAGAATGAATTAAGTCAGAAGCAGGAAGAAGAATGTAAGTATATCCCTACAAGAGCCGGTCATATTAATGAAGAGACACAGTATGTCCTACGTTATTTTGAACAGGAAGCCCCTTTATTTGTGAATGATATCCGTCCACAGGTTACAGATATTGAGATTCGTAAAACAAAAGGTGTGGATGCTGGTTTATCTCTTAAAAAAGCGTGGGATATCATGCGGGGAGCACGTATTGTTTCCCTTCCTATCCTTGAAGAGGATAAACTTGCAGGAATCATCACTGTCAGTGATATCGCCTATTCTGATATGGATGTATATGACAATATGATCTTATCCAAAGCCGGAACAAGCTATAAGAATATTGTTGAGACTATTGACGGAGAGATGATTGTTGGTGATCTTGATGGTGAATTCGAGGAGGGTCATGTTTTGATTGCCGCAGCTAATCCGGACATGATGGAAGGATATATTGAACCGCAGGATATGGTTATTTTAGGTAACCGTTATGAATCCCAGCTTTGTGCGATTGAGATGGATGCACAGTGTATTGTTGTATGTATGGGAGCAACGGTTTCAAAGACAATTCGTAAGATGGCCAAGGAACATGGCTGTCGAATCATTGTAAGTCCATATGATACTTACACTGTGGCTAGACTGATCAACCACAGTATGCCAGTTCGTTATTTCATGACAACGGAGAATTTGATTACATTCCATACAACAGATTATGTAGATGATATTCAGGAAACTATGGCAAAGAGAAGATTCCGTGATTTCCCTATTACAGATAATCAGGGTAATTATATAGGAATGATTTCTAGACGAAACTTATTAGATTTAGATCGAAAGAAGCTCATCCTTGTTGACCATAATGAAAAAGCGCAGGCAGTAGATGGTTTTGAAGAAGCAGAAATTTTAGAAATTATTGATCATCATCGTCTTGGAAATATTGAGACAAACTCTCCGGTCTATTTCAGAAATCAGCCGGTAGGATGTACTGCAACAATTATTACACAGATGTACATGGAAAATGGTATCGAGATTCCGGAAAAGATTGCGGGTCTTTTATGTTCTGCAATTCTTTCTGATACATTAATGTTCCGTTCTCCAACCTGTACAGCAATTGACCGTATCATTGCAGAAAAGCTTGCAGCTATCGCACATATTGAGATTGAAAAGTATGCAAGAGATATGTTTGATGCAGGAAGTAACTTGAGAGAGAAGTCTGCAAAAGAAATTTTTTATCAGGATTTTAAAAAGTTTAATGATTCTAACATTAACTTTGGTGTAGGACAGATCAGTTCAATGAATAAACAAGAATTATCTGCTTGTAAAGATAAGCTCCTTCCTTATATGGAGGAAGTAAGAACATCTTATGGTTTAGATATGGTCTTCTTTATGATGACAGATATCATTAATGAGTCCACAGAATTATTAATGGTAGGTGATATGTGCAAAGAAGTAATAGAGAATGCATTTGAGACAACTGTAGAAAGCAGTTCTGCAGAACTTCCAGGTGTAGTATCCAGAAAGAAGCAGTTAATTCCTGCAATTCTTGGACAGTTATCATAAACAGATAATCTTTTTTAGGGAAACGAATCAGAAAAATTTGAAAATGGAGTGAATAAAGGACTATTTTTTGTTTCAAATGAAAGAATGTTGTTATATGAATACGAATATCAATAATTTCTTTGAAATTGAACAAAATATTCCACTACGAAGGCATGAAATTTTTAGAAAAGTGTTGTATTATAATTAAAGTAATCCCCTAAGTTAAAGGTTAGTATTATACAGAGAATGTCCACAATGAGTTTTGCCCCTCATTGTGGGCATTTTCTTTTATGTAGATATATTATTAAATCTCTCTAAAGGTCAGATACACAGAATTTCAAGGTGAAATTATAGGGAGGAATAAGGAAAGAACAATTAAAAAATAAAATAATTACGATAATATTTCATTTGAAAGAAAAATAAAGACAAAACGTAAAAATATTAAGGGAAATAATAAAAGAAATTTTTCAAGATAAGAAACAATGCAAAAAAGTATTAGAAGGCATCGAAAAAAAAGGAGGACTGTATTATGTTGTCCTATCAGAAGGGGATTGTAAAAACATCAGTGCGCCATCTGGTAGAATTTTTATTACGAACCGGAAGTATCACAACAGGTTCCGCACTGAGTGCGAATCCAGAAGCAATGCTTGAAGGGGGAAGGTTGCATCGTAAAATCCAACGGACCCAGAATGCAACTTATCAGAGTGAGGTTCCATTAAAAATGGAGTGGCAGGAAGAAGGGTATATTCTTGTATTAGAGGGACGGGCAGATGGAATTGACCGTATGAACTTAGAAGAGGAAAATGTTATTTATGTAGATGAAATTAAGTGTGTTTACAGAAATATAGAAGAAATAGAAGAAGCAGATTTTTTGCATCTTGCACAGGCAAAGTGTTATGCTTATATGTACGGACATAAACACGATTTAGAAAAAATTGGTATACAGATCACATATTGTCATTTGGAAACAGAAGAAATAAAAAGAATTTTTTCCGTATATAGCATGGAAGAGCTTTCCTTATGGTTTGCAGATCTATTAGATTCTTACCGAATGTGGGCATCGTATTATGTGGCGGCAAGAAAACAGCGAAATGAAAGCATAAAACAATTAAAGTTTCCTTTTGATTTTAGACCGGGTCAAAAGAAGATGACAGCGATTGCCTATCAAGCGATGGAAAGCAAAAAGCATATTTTTTTACAGGCACCAACAGGTGTAGGAAAGACAATCTCCACAATTTATCCAGCCTTGAAAGAATTAGGAGAAGAAAAGGCAGAAAATATTTTTTATCTTACAGCAAAGACAATTACAAGAACGGTGGCGGAAGATACGATAAAGCTTTTAAAAAAACAGGGATTATCTGTATCAGCAGTAACGATTACAGCCAAAGAAAAAATTTGTATTCAAAAAGAAGTGCAGTGTAATCCGGAAAGCTGTGAGAGAGCCAAAGGACATTTTGACAGAATTAATGAAGCCCTTTATGCTTTACTGGATTCTGCTTGTGACATCAGCAGAGAAAATCTTCTTTTATATGCGGAAAGGTATAACGTGTGTCCGTATGAGCTGTCTTTTGAAGCAGCAGTATGGTCGGACTGTATCATTTGTGATTATAATTATGTATTTGATCCACATGTCAATCGAAAAAGTCTGATAGAAGGAAGTTTGCGGCAAAATATTTATCTTATTGATGAGGCACATAATCTTCTTGACAGAGCCAGAGATATGTACAGCGCAGATATTGCAAAAAGTGATTTTAAGGTGCCGAAAAAGTATTTTAAAGATAGGAATCGTTTTTTATTTAAAAAATTGAATAATTGTATTATTGCACTTCGAAAGCTGGAAAAAGAATTTCATGAAGAGAAACGATTTCACTTGCATAAAAATGCGGATGCGATGTACTTCCCAATTTTTCATCTGATAGGTCCGTTAGAAGAGTATCTGACAGAACACGATAATTTTCAGGAAAGAGAAGAGATTGTAGAGTTTTATTTTAAAATCAGTCATTTTTATATGATTTTAGATAACATGGACAGCGGTTATGAAATTTATAGTGAAAAAAGAGGAAGAGACTTTTTTTTACGGCTTTTTTGTGTGGATCCTTCAGAGCAGATAGAGGAATATATTGAAAACAGTCGTTCTAGTATTTTCTTTTCTGCAACTCTTTTGCCGGTACAATATTACAGACAGCTTCTCGGAGGCAATCGTTTTGAAGCGTATCAAATTGCTTCTCCCTTTCAAAAGGAAAAGCGTCTTTTAGCAATTACAGAAGATGTGACGAGCCGCTATACAAGAAGAGGAGAATGGGAATACAGGAAGATGGTAGGTTATCTGGAGCTTTCTCTAGAAAAGCAGACAGGAAATTATATGATCTTTTTCCCATCCTATGAAATGCTTTCAGCAGTATATGAGATAGCAAGAGATAGTAATCTTGCGTTAGTATCTGAACTTGTTGTGCAGGAACCTTTTATGGAAGAAAAAAGCAGAGAAGATTTTCTGGAAAAGTTTCGCAGGAAAGAAGGAAAACCACAGATTGGTTTTTGTGTTCTTGGAAGTATTTTTTCAGAAGGGATTGATCTTACGGGAGAAAGTTTAATTGGAGTAGTGATTGTGGGAACTGGGCTGCCTCAGATTTGCAATGAACGGGAAGTAATCAGGGAATATTTTGACAGACAGCAAAAAAAGGGATATGATTATGCGTATCGGTATCCGGGAATGAACAAAGTATTGCAGGCCGCTGGAAGGGTGATTCGGACAGCACAAGATACAGGTACGATTCTTTTGATGGATGAACGTTTTTTAGAAAGAGAAAATCAAAAGCTTTTTCCAGAAGAATGGGACAGTTATTATGGAGTGAACAGACAAAATTACGGGAAAGTTTTAAAGGACTTTTGGGAAGAACGAAGAAGAAGGGAATCATGAGTTGATTCTTGCATTTGTGATAAGATATGATATATTGTAAGAAAAGGAGTAAAGAGTATGTGGAAATATATAGCAACCCCTTTGATTGGGGCTGTCATTGGGTATGTAACAAACTGGATTGCGGTAAAGATGTTATTCCGTCCAAGAAAAGAGATTCGTGTATTTGGGAAGAGACTTCCCTTTACACCAGGAGTTATCCCAAGGGGACAGGGACGACTGGCAAGAGCAGTTGGAAATGTTGTGGAGACACAGCTTTTAACCCCGGAATATTTGGGAGAGAAGCTTCTTTCAAAAGAATCAGAAGAAGAATTTAAAAGCCATGTCCAAAGCTGGATAGACAGTCAGAAAGCATCCGAAGATACGCTTTATTCTTCTATATCAAATATAGTTGAAGAGGACAGACTTAATAATTTTATCGTTTCGACAGAAGAAAGTCTGTCAGACTTTCTTTCAGAAAAGATTATTGCAATGGAACCGGGAAAGCTTATTGTAGATAAAGTGATGCAGGAAGCACAGAATAAGCTTTCGGAATCTATGTTTGGAATGATGCTTGGCGGTTCTTTTCTTGAAAAGATTGCCGGACAGGTACAAGATGGAATTGATACATATATACAGGAGAATGCCAGAGAATATGTTGGAAAAGCAGTTGTGAAAGAATCGAAAGAACTGCAGGAAAAGCCAATGCCGGAGGTGACAGCCTTTCTTGAAGAGAAGGGAATTTATGATCCGGAATTTTTATGGGGACTTTATAAAAAAGTTATTGAAGATAAGCTGCCAGCATTGCTCTCATCTTTGAAACTTTCTTTAGTAGTTGAAGAAAGAATTAATGCAATGCAGGTAGAAGAGGTCGAAGAACTGGTTCTTTCGATTATGAATAAAGAACTTGGTGCTATTGTAAATCTTGGTGCAGTTATTGGTCTTATATTAGGACTTATTAATGTGATTATTTTTATAATCTGATGTTATGATATGAGGGACAAAAGGTATTTTGCCCCAAACTTATTTTCACGCATAGATGCCCGGTGTATGGATATGGTAAGATACTGGTTTATTATCGTATTAATCAGCACAGCATAGGAGGTTTATTATGAACGAGAAGATCAGACAGTTAAAAGAAATTATTGATGGAACAGATAATCTGGTATTTTTCGGAGGAGCGGGAGTTTCTACAGAAAGTGGTATTCCTGATTTTAGAAGTACCGATGGACTTTATAGCATGAAATATGATTATCCACCGGAAACAATCGTAAGCCACACTTTTTTTATGAGACGTAATAAGGAATTTTATGAGTTTTATAAAGATAAAATGATGGCTTTAGATGCTAAGCCGAATGCGGCACATTACAAGCTTGCAGAGTGGGAAAAACAGGGAAAATGTCGTGCGGTTATTACGCAGAATATTGATGGACTTCATCAGATGGCAGGCAGCAAAAATGTATTAGAGCTCCATGGAAGTATCCACAGAAATTACTGCATGAGTTGTGGGAAGTTTTTTGATTCTGCTTATGTAAAAAACAGCGAGGGTCAGCCAAAGTGTGATGAATGTGGAGGACTGATAAAGCCAGATGTTGTTTTATATGAGGAAGGACTTGATCAGAGAGTCATTTCAAAAACGGTACAGTATATCAGTCAGGCAGATGTGCTGATTATTGGAGGAACCTCTCTTGTTGTTTATCCGGCAGCTGGGCTGATTGATTATTTTAAGGGAAGTCATCTCATTTTAATTAATAAGTCAAAGACAGAGAGAGATTCTCAGGCAGATTTAATAATTAATGATAAGATAGGAGAAGTATTTAAGCAGTTATAAAGATGAATGATTTTTTTAACACATTAGGAATAGAAGCGACAAAAGAAGAAAAAGAAATTAAAAAAGCATATAGAGATAAGCTTCATACTGTAAATCCGGAAGATGATCCAAATGGGTTTAAGATTCTTAGGGAAGCTTACGAGGAAGCATTAAAATACGCCAGGCAAAAGGAAGACGAGAAGGAGAAAAGGCTGTCACCAGTTGAAGATTTTATTTTTCGCTGTGAACAGCTTTATAATGATTTTTATCGGAGAATTGATGAGCAGGAGTGGGAGAGTCTTTTTTCAGAAGATATCTGTATCAGTTTAGAAAGCGGTGAAGAAGTACGGCAGAGATTTTTAGTATTTTTAATGGAACATTTCCGTTTGCCGGCAGCAGTATGGAAGAAGATTGATCGTACTTTTTCTATTACAGGTAATCGAAAGGAACTTTTAGAACTTTTTCCGGAGCCTTATGTTGATTTTTTGTTACAGGTTGTCCGCTATAACGGTGCGTTAAATTATGAATTATTTGAAGGTGAAGTCAGTCAGGATATTGATGATTACATAGAGCATTATCATAAACTTCGCCAGTATGCAGATCTTGGTATGCAAAAAGAAGCCTGGCAAGAGTATGAGCTCATGGAAGAAAAATATACGATTTATCATCCATATACAAAGTTAGAGAAGGCAAGGCTTCTTTACAGTGAAAAAGAGGAAGTGAAGCAGGAAGAAGGAGGAACTATCTTTCGGCAGCTTGCTGAAAAATACCCACAGGAAGAGCGTATTGTGTGCTGTTATGGAAGGTATTGCCAGGAAAAGAATCAATGGGATGGAATGATAGAGCTGTATGATAAAGTATTAGAAGCACATCCGCAGTCTTTTCTTGCAAGAACCGGCAGGATGGAAGCAGTACTTCAGGAAGGAAGATATCGGGAAGCAAGAGAGGCAATTCTTGATCTGCTCGAAGAAAGTCCGGTAGATGAGCGTTTAGTGGCAGATCTTAACAAAGCGAATGTGTATGTTATAGCAGAGTTAGAGCCAGACTATAAAGAGAATCATTTAAATCAGGATAGTCTGATGGAACTTGCATGGTGCTATTATCAGAATTCGAGATTTGAGGATGGTATTGCGTTATTGGATCGTTTTGTTCCGGATGAGAGCCATACCCTTGACTATCATAATTTAAAGGGAAGAATTTATCTCACAGTAAATGAAGATGAAAAGGCATTAGGACATCTGGTTTTGTGGCTTCATGCCATACAGAGGCTTCGTCCGGATGGAACGAAGAAAACAACAAGGCAGATGGCTCGTCTTGGCTATGCTTATTATACGATTGCTTCTGCTAAGGCAGATATGATTCTTGACGGAAAAGAAGGCAGTCTTTCTGAGGTAATGAATGACATAGAAAAGGCGGTAGCAGTGGAAAAAGATGTTTCACAAAAAGTAAGTTATTACCATACGGCAGCAGATATCTGGCGCAGAAAAAAAGAATATGCTAAAATGTTTGATATTTGTGATAAGATGCTTGCTATAGATCCACAGTACTACCCGGCATATCTTTTGAGACAGGAAGCTTGTCTGTATCTTGGAAGATATCAGGAAGTAGTCAATGACTATCAAAGAGCAACCACATTATATCCATATCATGCAAAACCATATTGTACTTTAATTCGAATGTATCTGATATTTGGTGAGCTTGACAGCGTAAAAGATATCCTGGATGTGGCAGAGAAAAGAGAAGTAAACAGTGATGAACTGGAACTTCTTCGAGCAAGATA
The DNA here is from genome assembly GCF_009697165.1 of Anaerobutyricum soehngenii. NCBI lineage: Bacteria > Bacillati > Bacillota > Clostridia > Lachnospirales > Lachnospiraceae > Anaerobutyricum > Anaerobutyricum soehngenii. The sequence goes on from NZ_VULP01000029.1 coordinate 11,324, forward strand.
TATTGCAATAAGAGCAAAAAAACGGGAAGATTTAGAAAAGGCGTATGCCATTCTTGAAAGACTTGAGAAAAAAGGATGGTCTTTACAGTCCGAGATGGATGAGGAAGAATGGACAGAAATCTCGTATCGAAAAACGCAGATTTTAAAAATGTTACAGGAGGAAATACAGTGATTATTGGAATTGATTTAGGAACGACAAATTCACTTGCAGCGTACTATACAGAACATGGACCTGAAATTATTCCAAATCGATTAGGAGAAAGACTGACACCGTCAGTAGTCAGTATTGATGAAAATGATCAGGTTTATGTAGGTAAAACGGCGCGAGAACGAATGGCAGTGTATCCGAGCCAGACAGCAGATCTCTTTAAGAGAAGTATGGGAAGCCGAAAAGAATTTAAACTTGGTAATAAAACATTTACAGCAACGGAACTTTCCGCAATGGTTCTTCGTTCTTTAAAAGAAGATGCGGAAGTCTATCTTGGAGAAGAAGTAACGGAAGCGGTTATCAGTGTTCCAGCATACTTTAATGAAGTAAAAAGAAAAGCAGTAAAACAGGCAGGTGAATTAGCAGGACTTAAAGTGGAACGAATTATCAGCGAGCCAACTGCGGCAGCAATTGCCTATGGACTTTACCAGAAAAATGATAATACGCGTTTTCTTGTTTTTGACCTTGGTGGAGGAACTTTTGATGTTTCCATTCTTGAGTTGTTTGACGATATTCTTGAGGTAAGGGCGGTTGCCGGGGATAATTATCTTGGTGGCGAAGACTTTACAAATTTGATTGTTGAAGAATTTTATAAAGAACATGGAATAAATGAAGAGAGTCTTTCTGCAAAGGAAAAAGCATATTACCGTAATCAGGCAGAAAAGTGTAAATGTAATACAGCAGATTCTTTTTATCGTATGCAGGCATCGGTAAGTGGTGAAAAGGTAGAAACCCTTATACCAAGAGGGGCATTTGAAAAAATGAGCAGCCAGCTTTTAGACCGTATTAAAACTCCGGTAAGAAGAAGCCTTTCGGATGCCGGTGTGAAACCTGGAGAAATTGACGAAGTTGTATTAGTTGGAGGAACAACGAAGATGCCGCTTGTTCGTAAATTTGTTGGAAAGTTATTTGGCAGAGTACCGGATACAAGCATTAATCCAGATGAGGCAGTTGCACTTGGGGCAGCAATCCAGGCAGCGATGAAAGAACGAAAAGAAGCAGTAAAAGAAGTGATTCTTACAGATGTCTGCCCGTTTACTCTTGGAACCGAAGTTTCTGTTAAAGCAGAGAATGATCATATAGAGGGAAATCATTTCTGTCCGATCATTGAGAGAAATACGGTAATACCAGCAAGCAGAACGCAGCAATTCTTTACGGTTTATGATCATCAGACACAGGTGGAAATACACATATTACAGGGCGAAAGCCGATTTGCCTCAAACAATGTTTCTCTTGGAACATTAAAACTTACTGTTCCGGATAATGAGGCTGGAAAGGAACAGATTGACATTACTTATACTTATGATATTAATGCATTACTTGAAGTTGAAGCTAAAATTGTCTCTACAGGAGAAACGATAACCCGCCTTATAAAGAATCAGGAAAACAGTATGACAGAAGAAGAGATGAAAGCTCGTATGAAAGAACTTTCTTACCTTAAAATTCCACCAAGAGAGCAGGAAAAGAATAAAGTTCTGCTTTTGCGGGGAGAACGACTTTACGAAGAAACGACAGGTGAACTTCGTGAACAGCTTGAGATGGTAACCCAGCAATTTGAGAGGATTCTTGATCGCCAGGATCCGTTAAAGATTGAAGAAGCAAGAAAAGATTATGAAGAGGCACTTGACTGGATTGAAGAAGAAATGTGGGTTTAAAGAACAATTTTTCTGAAATACATTCAGGCTATGTAGCATCAATAAACATAAAACAAGAATTTCCAACCGTTATATAGCTATGTTGCTATGGCTGGAAATTCTTGTTTTTGGCTGTTTTTTTCTAAATTAAATCATTAATTTCTTGTATATGAATGATAAAAAGTTCTTTTATGACATCTCTAAGATAGATAGAGAGGCTTTCATTTTTATCAGAAAAGAGATTATCGAATTCTGCAAAAGAACGAGGACTTTTGAATTCTCTTTTATAAAGAGGAAAAGAATCTTGATAAGGATATCTTTCAATCTGAATTCCATAATGTTTTTGTGTTTTGGGGATAGGAAGGAAAATTCCTTCCTTCTTTATATAGCAAGTGGACGCTTTCGCTGCCCGGCGGTACTTTCTTTCTACATAACATCCGACACTTTTATGAACGGCTCTGTCTTCTTCCGGGAGATAATAATAATTGCGATAGTCTTTAAAAAAGTGTTTTAATGTTTCTTCTATATAAGGAAGAGAAATGATTAAAATAGAAGAATCATTTTTATCGGTAGAGATACTGCCGATCGAAGTAGAAAAATTTAATGGTTTCGGTAAAGCAAGCGGAAGTTTACAAGATATCGCAATGCTGCCTGTTCCTTTCTCAAAGAGGCTTTCTCCTGGAGAAACCTTTATGAGAGAGAGATCCTTTGAAAGTAACATACGATAAGAAAAAAGTGGAAGGAGATACTTCATTCCGAGAAGATCCTCTTCATTATGGAGAAGAAGATTATGGAGTAAAGCCTCATCCTTGTTCATGAGATATTCTTTGTATACAGCAATAAGCTGTCCCCCATCATAAATATCTTCTCTATATAATTCAAGAAAATGTTCCCAATCTTTTTGTTTTCCATGTGTCATTTGAAATAAACTTTGAAATGGTTTTAAAAATTGATAAAAGTCAAGAGAAGGGAAACTTTCTATATCGCAAGGTAACTCATTTAATTCGTAATGGCGCTTTAGATAGGGAATGTCAAAGCTATTGCCATTGAAAGTAACAAGCTGCCAGTCTTTTTGTTTTAAAATGTCATGAAAAGCAAGAAGAATTTCTTCTTCGCTTGTTCCATCGTCATTAAACCACTGAATAAATTGAAATCCATTTTCAATAAAATATCCACAACCGATTAAATATAAGATCGTATTATCTTTTGAAAAACCAGTAGTTTCTATATCGAAGAATAAAAAAGAATCTGTTTTTTCCGGTATTGTTTTTTCCGGGAATACTTTGTTGATTGTTAACATGATGCCTCCAGTGCTGCAAAGTGCTGTCGTATAAATTTCTTACTAACCATAGCAGAGAACGTTTTATATGTCAAACGGATTTCTGAAAGATTTTACAGAAGGTTTCAAGGTAAATGTCGTTAAAGTAAAAGAGTTGTAATATCATGGAAACTATGGTATCATGTCAGAAGTCAGAATATAAGTTCTGGTAACAATTTGAAAAGAAGGCAGGAATTTCATTTGATTTCATATATTAAAGGAACGGTTGCGTTTAAAGGAAATGATTACATTGTCATTGAGAATCATGGAATAGGTTACCAGATTAAAGTGCCATCCAGAGTTCTTGACAGTATGGAGAGCGGAGAGAATGTCATGCTTCACACGTATTTGTATGTAAGAGAAGATGTTTTGGCATTGTTTGGTTTCTCTTCTATGCAGGAATTAGATACTTTTCAGATTTTGCTCGGTATATCAGGTATTGGACCCAAGGCAGCATTATCTGTACTTTCTACGATGACAGTGGAAGACTTATATTATGCCGTATTCAGTGAAGATGCAAAGAGTATCGCAAAAACTCCGGGGATTGGTCCAAAGGGTGCGAAGCGGATGATCATCGAGTTAAAAGATAAGTTGAATTTAGAAGATTTGGAATCAGTTTCCATGAAAGAAGAGACGGGAGCAAGCTTACAGGCAGGAGATGGAGACAGTATTTCAGATACGGTGCAGGCATTAACTGCACTGGGGTATTCTAATGGGGAGGCCTATCGTGCAGTGCGAGGTGTATCTGATGCAGATACAATGGATGCAGAGCAGTTATTAAAAGAAGCATTAAAAATTATATTAACATTTTCGTAAGGTGATGTCATGGACAGAATGATTAGCACAGAGCTTATGGAAGAAGACATTGCGGTAGAAGGCAGTCTTCGACCACAGAATTTAACAGAATATATAGGACAGGAGAAAGTGAAGAAGAATCTTCGCGTATTTATAGAGGCTGCGAAGATGCGTGGAGAAGCACTGGATCATGTATTATTATACGGACCTCCCGGTCTTGGAAAGACAACGTTGGCAGGTATTATCGCGAATGAGATGGACAGTAACTTAAAGATTACATCCGGACCGGCGATTGAAAAACCTGGAGAGATTGCAGCGGTACTGAATGGACTTTCAGATGGAGATGTTTTGTTTATTGATGAGATTCATCGTTTAAACCGTCAGGTTGAGGAAGTGCTTTATCCGGCGATGGAAGACTTCTCGATAGATATTATGATTGGTAAAGGAGCTTCGGCTAAGTCAATTCGTCTGGATCTGCCACATTTTACATTAGTGGGAGCAACCACAAGAGCAGGAATGCTTACGGCACCATTACGTGATCGTTTTGGTGTGGTGAATCGTCTGGAGTTCTATACAGATGAGGAGTTGAAAGTAATCGTAGAACGTTCAGCAGAACTTCTTGGTGTGAAGATTGATGAGGCAGGAGCGATGGAACTTGGTAAGAGAAGCCGGGGAACACCAAGACTTGCAAACAGACTGCTAAAAAGAGTCCGGGATTTTGCTCAGGTAAGATATGATGGGATGATTACTTATGAAGTAGCACAGACAGCGCTTGATTTATTAGAAGTAGACTCTATGGGATTAGATGCCACAGACCGCAATCTGTTAGAGACAATGATTGAAAAGTTTATGGGAAGACCAGTCGGTCTAGATACATTGGCAGCAGCGATTGGAGAGGATTCTGGAACGATAGAAGACGTGTATGAACCATTTCTGATTCAGAGAGGACTGATTAAACGTACACCTAGAGGACGGGCATTAACAGTTTTAGCCTATGAACATCTTGGCTATCCGGTACCGGAGGAAGTATTTTAAAGAGAAGATCTGATTTTGCATCACAGGAGGATGAATGATGAATATGGAAGGAAAAAGAGAATTATCAGTAGTAATTGATGGTAAAGTATATCGACTGTCCGGTGGAAGTGATAGTTATCTTCAGAAACTTGCCTCTTATGTCGATGGCAAGATAAGTGAGTTAAAAACACAGGCAGGATATAATAAGCTTTCTACAGAGTATAGAGATATTTTACTGGCACTTACTATTGCCGAAGAAGTGTTCAAGCTGAAAGAAGAGATTGAAGTATTTAATCAGGATAGCAGAGACAGGGAACAGGAGCTTTATGAATTAAAGCAGGAAGTCGTAGATAAAAAGCTGCAGATTGATACAGCGAATAAGCTGGTAGAAGATTATAAGACAAAGGTCAATGAGTTACAAAAACGTATGATTGGACTGGAGACAAACCATGAGTTTCGTTAAGAGAGGGAACCTGCCGGAATTACTTGCTCCGGCAGGTTCTTTGGAACATTTAAAGGCAGCGGTATCAGCAGGAGCCGATGCGATCTATATGGGCGGAGAGAAATTTGGTGCCAGAGCCTACGCACAGAATTTTTCCAGAGAAGATATGATAGAGGCATTGCAAATTGCGCATTTTCATGAACGAAAGTTATATCTTACTGTGAACACCTTGATGAAGGAAGAGGAACTTTTTGAAGAATTAGGAGAGTTTCTTTTCCCTTACTATGAGAATGGATTAGATGGAGTAATTGTTCAGGATATGGGAGCTGCTCGTTTTATTCGTGAACATTTTCCTGAGATAGAGATACATGGAAGCACACAGATGACAGTAACAGATATTCATGGAGCTGTTGCGGCAAAAAGAATGGGAATGACCAGAGTTGTGCCTGCAAGAGAACTATCTTTAGAGGAGATAAAGGCAATAAAAGAAAAGACAGGACTGGATATAGAAGTTTTTGTTCATGGAGCATTATGCTACTGTTATTCAGGACAGTGTCTTTTAAGTAGTGTGTATGGAGACAGAAGCGGTAATCGAGGCAGATGTGCACAGCCATGCAGACTGCCATATAAAGTAAAAGATCATAATGGCAATAATCTGCATACATCAAAACAGGGGAATTATTTACTTAGCCCCAAAGATTTATGTTCCCTTTCTCTATTGCCTTCATTAATGGAGCTTCCGGTGGATTCTCTAAAGATAGAAGGACGAATGAAGAATGTAGAATATGTAGCTGGGGTTACTTCTATTTATAGAAAGTATCTCGATCAAATTTTTGCTAACTGGGAAGAGAGAGAACATTTTAAACCAGAAGAATCAGATATTCATGCGCTGGAAGAATTATATTGCAGAGGAAGCTTTACAACTGGTTACTGGAAACAGCATAATGGACAGAATATGATGTCAGTACGTTCTCCTAAGAATACGGGCAGGCGAATTGGCGAAGTATGTTCTGTTTCTAAAAATAAAGTGAGGATTTCCTATGAAGATAGACTACATCCGAAGGATATTCTAGTTATACCGGTATCTTTGGATAGGCAGGAGGAACTTGTTCTTACGGTACCATCTAAATGTCAGGAAGATGGAAAGAAAAAGGGACAGATTACATTAAATATTCCAAGGACACAGGGACTGAAAGAGGGAACGTTGGTATATCGAAGGAAGAATATTGAGCTTTCGGATCATATCGGAAAAAATATTTTAAATAAAGTGATAAAATATCCGGTAAGCGGAAATATTACTTTAAAAGTTGGAGAACCGCTGATGCTCCAGCTGTTTTGTCGTGAAGAATATGCGTTTGTAGAAGGGCCTGTTGTAGAATTATCCAAGAAAAGACCTGTTACAAAAGAAGATATTTTAAGGCAGATGCATAAAACAGGAACAGTTCCGTTTGAATTAGAGAATTTTGAAGTGAATATGGAGGAAGATTGTTTCCTTCCTATGTCTGTATTAAAAACTGTGCGGCAAAAAGGCTTTTCTTTGTTGGAAGAAAGATTGAAGAATACGAAAAGAAGAAGCGTATTGGAAAATAATGAAAAGGATAAGGAAAATAATAAAATAAATAAGATCGTATGTTTAGAGAAAGAAGGCTTGAAAGAAGATTTTACAGAGAATTTCACAGGAAAAATATCTATCGATGAAAGAATTGCAACAGTTTATAATAGGGAACAGTGTATGATATGTTGCAAAGATTCCTTTTTTGATGGGGTTTGTCTTGCTTCAGAATTTTTCTCAGAGGAAGAATTACTGCAATTTGGTCAGGCAGTATCAGATGCAGGTAAGAACGTTTATTTAGCTTTACCACATGTGTTCAGAACTAATTTGAATTTAGAAAAAGTATGTGTATCCTCTATTTGGAATGGAATATATGCATATACTATAAATGAAGCAGAATTTTTGCATGAACTGAAAGGCTGCACAGCGAAGATTATCGCAGCAGCTTCTCTGTATCACTGGAATTCCAGTGCAGTTTCTGAAACAGCGGCACTGTATCCAGAGATGACAGTGAGGGAGATACCAATAGAATTGTCCGGCAGAGAAGTTAATGCGATGCTGGAACACTGTTATGAGAAGTGTTTAGGACAGGTTGAACATATAAGAAATATAAAAGATATACAGAAGAAAGAAGAATTTGAAGTTCTTATTCATGGAAGAATTCCTGTAATGCAGTCAACACAGTGTATGAAAAAGACAACCGGACATTGTAATAAAACTTCAGAAGAAATATGGCTTGAAGATAAAAAAGGAAGAAAGCTTCCGGTTACAACACATTGCAGGGAATGTTATAATCTGATCTGGCAGGATAAACCATATGATCTTATCGGTGAAGACCTTACGGGAAGTATTCCTTATGTTACAAGGCATAGATTTGATTTATTCCATATGTCAGAAAAGGAAATCAAAGAGATGAAAGACAGGTATCTGATCTGGCAGGAGAATCATTTTATGTGTGATCTTCAAAAGGATGATACAGAACATCACTGGAACTACGGTATAGAATAGAAAGGTGGGAAAGAAAGTATGGTGAATTTAATTTCAACAGGATCCAATTATATTATTATCATCATGGGTGTCATCTATGCAATTTCCTGTTTTACCGTTTTTCTTCCGTCTTCTGAGAAGGTACAGGCAAAAAGGATGGACAGGCAGGAACTTTTTATGTTTTTGTTCCATTTTATTTGTTATGGAGTTTTGTTCGTAAAAACATTAGATACGAAGTTGATTTTTTTGTATGCAGTACAGGTTGCTTTTTTTAAACTGCTTATATTCATTTATTCCAGAGTATATGTAGATTGCTCCAGAATTTTAATGAACCACACATGCTTTTTATTACTGATCGGTTTTGTTATGCTGACTCGCTTATCCTTTGATAAGGCGGTAAAACAGTTTGCCATTGCAGCAGGAACTTCAGTTATCGTATTATTTATTCCATATTTTATGCAAAAAGCGGCAGGGCTTAAACGTCTGAAATGGGTATATGGGATTTTAGGTCTTTTGTTCTTAGCGAGTGTATTTGTAATCGGTACATCACAAAATGGTGCGACAAACTGGATTTCACTAGGGCATGGTATTGCGTTGCAGCCATCAGAATTTGTAAAGATATCGTTCGTGTTTTTTATTGCGGCAATGTTGACAAAAGCACCGGATTTTAAAACAATGCTTATCACAACAATATTTTCAGCCTGTCATGTCATGATATTGATTGCTGAGAAGGATTTAGGTGGAGCACTTATTTATTTTGTTGTATATGTTTTCCTTTGCTATGTTGCTACGGGAAGAGGAATTTATTTATTTGGAGGACTTGGTGCCGGAGCGGTAGCGGCTAATCTTGCATATATGCTTTTTGCACATGTGCGAGTCCGTTTTATTGCATGGAAAGATCCATGGTCAGTAATAGAAGGAAGCGGTTATCAGGTTACACAGTCTTTATTTGCGATTGCTGCTGGTGGCTGGCTTGGAAAGGGTCTTACACAGGGAAGACCAAATGATATACCAGTTGTGGAAAGTGATTTTATTTTTTCAGCAATCACAGAGGAGTTTGGAATTCTTTTTGCAATCTGTCTTATTTTGATTTATTTAGGGGTGTTTGTACATTTTTTGAAAATAGCAATGGATGTAAGAGGGCGTTTCTACAAGCTTCTAGCTTACGGTTTTTCTATTTGTTTTATTTTCCAGGTGTTTTTAACAATCGGTGGTGTGACAAAGTTTATTCCGTCTACAGGAGTAACACTGCCGCTGATCAGCTATGGAGGAAGTTCGGTAGCGAGTACTTTAATAATTTTTGCAGTAATGCAGGGCATATTTATCATTGCCTATAAAGAGGATGATGAAGATGAAGAAGAGCAATCAAACAAGAAAAACGAGAGTAACTAGCCAAAATAGAGTAGCAGCCGGAAAGTCTCGTAAACATAATCAAAAGAGAGAAGGTTTTTCTGGTATAAAAGAAATTTTTACTCCAAGAAGAGGAAAAAAGTTAAAAACAAACCGGTATATGCTTCAGACCAGTGTGATTGTAGTTGCTTTATTTTTAGGTCTGGCTGGATATGTAGTAAGATTTACTTTAAAAGATAGTGTAAAAGTTTCGGAGAGTTCTTATAATAAAAGGAATTCTTCTTTGTCAGAGCAGACAAAGAGAGGTAAGATCATCAGTGCCAATGACAAGATTCTTGCATTTTCAGAGAACAATGAAGCAGGAGATGAGATTCGGCATTATCCTTATGAAAATATGTTTGCGCATATTATTGGATATACCAGTTATGGAAAAGCGGGTCTTGAAGCGGTCTGTAATAAAGAGTTGCTGACTTCTCATGAAAAGTTAATGAAACAGCTTAGTAACGGTGTAGCAAGCCAGAAAAATATTGGGGATAATGTCATAACAACATTAGATACTCGCCTTCAAAAGGCAGCATATGAGGCATTAGATGATTATAGAGGAGCAGTAGTGGCGATCGAGCCGAAAACAGGGAAAGTAAGGGCGCTGGTTTCTAAGCCGGACTTTGACCCTAATAAATTAGATGATATGTGGAATAAGATTACGTCTGATTCTTCACAAAGCTGTCTTTTAAATAGGGCAACACAGGGATTATATCCTCCAGGATCCACTTATAAAATATTGACGGCTTTAGAGTATATGGAAGAGCGTCCAACCACCTATAAAAAGTTTAGTTATGATTGTGAGGGGGAAACGATTATAAATAGTGTACGGATCAGCTGCTATGAAAACGAAGAACATGGAGAAGTTGACTTGGATAGAGCATTTGCAAAATCTTGTAATACTGCCTTTGTTACACTTGGAAGTAAATTAGATATAAAGCAGTTTGCAGCTTTGAATAAAAAGTGCCTTTTTAATCAGAACATACCGTTTGATCTGTCTGTAAAGAAAAGTCGTTTTGAGTTAAATGAACATTCCGATAAAGGAGAAATTCCACAAACAGTAATCGGACAGGGAAATACGCTAATGACACCGTTTCATAATGCACTGTTAATGTGTGCAGTTGCCAACGATGGAGTACTTATGAAACCATATGTTATAGATCATATAGAAGGTGCAGATAATACAACTGTCAAAGAAAATATCCCTGAAATCTATGCAGACCTTATGTCTAAAAAGGATGCTAAAAAGCTTCAGAAAATGCTTCGTGAAGTAGTTACAGATGGAACAGGATACAGCCTTGACACCGACCTGTATACCGCTGCCGGAAAGACAGGAACCGCAGAAAATGAAGGGAAATATGCTCACGCATGGTTTGTAGGGTACTCTAATGTAGAAGATCCGGATCTTGTAGTTTGTGTGCTTGTGGAAAATACAGGTGCAGGAAGTAAATATGCAGTTCCCATTGCGAAAAAGATATTTAACTCCTATTATAATAATAATATGAAAGAGTACTACGGAGAAAAAAAGAATACTGCACAGTCAGATGAATAAGATCTGTATAAAAAGGCTGTTCTTGCAAACCTTCTGTCGATTTGGTATACTTAATATAAGTGTAGAACACACCAGAATTGTCAGCACAGGAGGATAGAGCAATGATTAAGGCGACAAGCTGCGGTGGTGTTGTAATATTTCGGGGAAAGATACTTCTGTTATATAAGAATTATAAGAACAGATATGACGGATGGGTTCTTCCAAAAGGAACAGTGGAGGCAGGAGAAGAATATAAGGAAACTGCCTTAAGAGAGGTTCATGAAGAGACAGGAGTAAAGGCTTCTGCAATAAAGTATGTAGGAAAGAGCCAGTATACTTTTAATACGGCACATGATGTTGTTGTAAAACAGGTGCATTGGTATTTGATGATGGCTGACAGCTATTACTCCAAGCCTCAAAAAGAAGAATATTTTGAAGATTCCGGCTACTATAAGTACCATGAAGCGTATCATTTGCTTCGATTTCCTAACGAACGGCAGATATTAGAAGATGCCTACCAGCAGTATATTGAATTAAAGAAAGCAGGACTGTGGGGGAACAAAAAGTATTTTTAAAAGAAGCTGTCGCTATTGCGGCAGCTTTTATCTTTAAACTATGTTTAGAAGTGCACATCCTTGCGGAGCGGTTTGTTTTAAAAGAATATAATTTCATAAAATAAAAAAAGCCTTTTAGATAAAACATACGGTTATCTAAAAAAATTTGCAAATACTTTTGTACTATATGATACTATATACTAAAAAAATGATGCCGCTGATGGGACTCGAACCCATATGGTTTCCCGTACGATTTTGAGTCGTATGCGTCTGCCAATTCCGCCACAGCGGCAGATGTTAACAGTTATTAAAACTGCATAACCAACTTCTATATGTTATCACTTAAATAATATATTGTCAAGAAAAATCTTATTTATGTAGTGTAAAATTCTTCTGACCAGACACATCCGGCAAAGGTTTTCTTTACATTTTCATAGCAGGTTCTGCTCACAGGGATGGAAATTTCATTTGATAAGATTGCGTGATGCCGGTCTAAATTTATAATATGCCGTCCATTTATAAGATAACTGCGGTGGGAGAGACAAAACCATGGACAAAGGCGCTCACTGATAGAATCTAATCTTTCCGGCGTTTGATAGACTCCATCTGCTGTATAAATATTTGTTGTGCGCATGATTCGTTCCAAATATAATATCTTGCTTTGTGGAAGACGAATATCATTCTGTTTTGTATGGATGATTAAATAAAGTTGATTTATCTTTTTTAGATGACGGATTGCCTTTTTCAATGCAGCTTGAAGATATTTATCTATATCTTTTTTTAAAATATAAAAGATGTGAGAGGTTTCATAAACAGAAGAAAAATAAGTAACATGATTCGTAATATATATAATTTGGGAATCCGGATGCCAGGCATTAATCTGTTTTACAGCCTCAATACCCGAAGCGGACTCAAATTCGGTATCCATTAAAATAATATCATAAGCTTTCTCTTTGGCATGTATAGAATCTAGGAGATCCTTAGGATGATGAAAAATAGAAAATTCAGTTTCGATAGGACAGCATTGTTCCACCTTTTTGGCAATTTCCTGAGTAGTAATTTCATTATCGTCACAAATTGCAATTGAAATCATAAAATAATTTTCCCCCCTAAAATCTATTTTATATTATATAGTATTCTTTTCTTTATAAATATAGTTTATATTATATAATATTTTTGGCAATTTGCAAGTATATAATGAATAATAAATGGTTGTTCATGACATGAAATCGACATTTCATGTTATTAGTATTGAAAATAGATAAGAAAAAATATATAATACAATAGTACTTTGCATTTTGCATATGCCCGTCGGAAGTGAGTTTATTCTTTTGTGTTTCATTTCCGGCGGGTCTTTCATTTTCATTTTTTCTGTGGTGAATGAATTTAAAGATAGATTCTTAAGTCTTTGCGAAGATCTTCTTCAAGGCGGATGAGCTTTTCTGTAACCTTTTTGGATATTTCATCGGCCATCTTATATTGATTCAAATATTTATTTAAAGATTTAATTCCCATATTACAGCCATCAGTAATAAGCTCAGCAACAGTAGTATCACTTTCATTCATACCCATTTTAAAATTTGTTTTAATAAAAGACATACCCTTTGCAATTGGATCTGGTTCTTTTTGTTCTTCTTCATGATAATTGAGAAGAGAATGAATCTCTGATTCTAATTGTTCATGTGCATTCCTGCTGAGGGTGAGGATTTCATTTAGTTTTGGATTCTCTACTTTCTCTAAAATTTCATTAATAGATGAAATCGCCATTTTAGTTCCGGCATCGCATTCTTTTAAAAGTTTTGCGGTATCTGTAAGTTTTGTAGAATCTGTATGCATTTGGTTTCTCCTTTTAAATTTTTGATAACCATAGTATACAGAATCTGTTGAAATTTATTCAAAAGACAAAGTTACAAATTGTTCTGAAAAAATATTAAAAAAATCCCCTTATAGCAGATAATTCTGGTGTGGATTTATAATACAAATAGTATCCATAAGTATAACCATCCAAAATAAATGCTGTAAGAGGATTATTTTATTTCGTTTTTGTAAACGATAGATTAGATTTTTAATACTTTTTTTATTTGTGCTGCAAGCTGTGCTGCATCATTATGTCCAAAATAATCAATTCGATAGGTATGTTCTGCGGTTCCTTTGTCAACAAAGACTCGTCCCTTATCAACATCAACAATAATTCCGCTGTCCCCTGTATAAATAATCAGATTCTCTCCATGTCCGGTAAAAGATTCATGAGGGATAAAACTGTACCAGGTGCAGTGATATGTGTAATCTTCAAGAATCTCTATAATTTTTCGATATTCTACAGAGTTCGCAGACAGAGAAAAGGAAGATACATTTGTGTCATGTTCAGACAGGCTGACTGTCATAGCTGTTGTATCTGCTTCTTTTCTAAGAACCTTACGAAGAGGAAGTGGCCAGACTATAATTATGACAAAGATGATAATCATGATCGTGGAAACAACCAGAGTACGTTTTAAATATTTATTCATAAGTAACCTCCGCCCTTTTTATCTTATTATATCCTGTTGTTGTTTTTCGGTCAACATACTGGTAAAGGGATAGTGTAAGAAATAACTTTAACATCATCTGCTGTCATATTATAAGTATAGCCGATTTGTGTTTCCCAGATTGTACCGGATACCGCCGGAATGCCAATCTTTTTTTCGGATTCAAAAAAGCTGTCTAACGAAGCACATATTATATCTAAAACTGATTTTTCCATGTGAATTGCTCATGTTAGTATTTGTTTTGCTTAGTATTTTTTGAGAAATTAGTTTGTAATTATAAAGGTTGGTTCTTTTCGTTCAGTGTATGTGTTTTCTAACATTTCCACATGAGAAAGAAACGCTTCGTCTACGAAATACTTTGCATGAGCCGGGCAGATTTTAATGCAGGCCTGACATTTTATGCATACGCCGGTTACCTTTGAAATATCTTCTTCCGAAATGCTGTTCATAGGACATTTTCTGACACAGAGACCACAGTGAGAGCATTTTTGAAGGTCTGTAAGTGGTGTGGATTTTAAAAAACGTGCAGGTGTCAAATCTGCTTTAAGCGGTGTATAGTAAGGGGCAAGAGGAGTTGCGCGGTTATAATCTATTGCCACAGCAGTGGAATCGTCTTTCAAAAGTTGTGCGATATTTTTAGAAAAGGAATTTAGTTTTTTAAAATCTTGAATATCAGGTCTTCCTTTTGCAAGAGTGTCAGAAAAAGCATGCTGGCTTATCATTGCAGCCGCAGCCACAGGAATACATCCATTCTCTTCTGATAGGAGCAACAATTCACGCAATGCTTCATCATAGTTACGATTCCCATAAACACAGACAGGAATCACCGGAGTGTGTCCTGCACCTACGATACATTTCTTGAAATCAGGAAGAATCTTATTCGGAATTCTTCCAGCATAGACAGGAGTACCGATAATGACAAGAGAGTCATTTGAAAAATGATATTCTTTTTGTCTATTTTCTAAACATGTAAAGTCAACCAAATGTACCGGAAGTTCCAATAATCTAGATAAAGTATCAGCGATTGAAGATACTATTTTTTCTGTGCCCCCTGTGGGACTAAAATATAATGCATAAATTTGACGTAACACCATATTAAAATCTCTCTTTCTTTCTTGAATAGACAAACTGTTTGTTTTTCAAATAGTTCGTTTGATTTCATTTTTGTTGATTCAACAGTCGGTCAGAAAACTTAACCTTATTTTATGCATAATATAGAAGATTGTCAATTTAATTCATCTTGAATTCTTCTGGTGAACATTGACTAAAAAGAAAAACATGAGTAAAATAAAGATGAAATCATGACTATAAACGATATAGATATCATTGTAAGAACAAAAAAGGAAGTATACATACATTATGAAAGAAAGAAAACCTTACACAACGAAAAACCGATCAGAAATTCTTGATTATCTCAAAAAAAACTGTTCCTCTACAATAAGTGCAGCAGATATAAAAAGGCACCTTGAGGAAAAAGAAATCAGTGTAAATACAACGACCATATATCGTTTTCTTGATAAGCTCTGTGCGGAAAATATCATTATAAAGTATTCGGATGTAAATTCTGATAAAGCAGTTTATCAATATGCAGGAGAACAGGGGCATTGCCGGGAACATCTGCATTTGAAGTGTATAAAATGCGGAAAAGTAATGCATTTAGACTGCGGATTTATGGATGAATTAAGAAAACATATTATGGCAGAGCATCATTTTCAGTTACAATGTAGTGGGGATTTACTTCATGGACTTTGCGAAGAATGTACGAAGAATTCTGATTTGTAGATTTGGTATAGACGAAAAAAGAAAAAATACTATATCCCATCTGCTCTGTAGTCGCTGTGTTTAAGATGCTCATCCGCATCCTAAACACGCTCCCAAGCCGCATCTGGGATATAGTATTTTTTCTTTTTTCTGACTATGCAAACCCACAGTTGGGCAACGTGGAATGTACCAGAAGAATATGACTTTTCAGGGAATTAAATGCTAAAGGATTGACATTCAAATTGTTGTATGTGATTGAATTGTATTTAATCTTCTTTTCTTACAATTCAGCAAAAAGTTCTATATACAGCAGCTGTCTAACCTCATTCTACAAATCAGTTAAAAAATAAGAGGGAGGGGGTTGTCCAGAAATCTACGATTCTTATTCAGATAAAATCTCCAGAAGAAATGCGTCAATCCTTTAGCATTTAATTTCCCGATAATCCTTAACCTTCTGGAGAATCCCCATTCTCACTAACTGTGGATTTAGAGTAGTCAGAAAAAAGAAAGAATACCATATCCCAGATGCGGCTTCGGAACGTATTTAAGATGCGAATGAGCATCTTAAATACAGCGACTACAGAGCAGATGGGATATGGTATTCTTTCTTTTTTCGTCTACACCAAATCTACAAATCAGAATTTGATTCCAGCTTTGCTTCGGGCTTTTTCAAGAATGCTTACTACAGTCACTGATTCTGTTAATAGCTCATATGCAGCCTCATAATCTTTTTCATCAATGATTTTTGCAAAATCTAAAAATTCCTGAGTCATACGGTGGTGCTGTTCTGTTGCAATAAAGTGGTCTGTGATTGTAGCACGAACCATAGCACCAGCAGCATCACGAACCCGTTCTTTTACATTTTCATCAACGTAAGTGGTAGTAAGTTCGGAGGCAATATTTGGTTTGCTGTCTATTTTCATAAAGCCTTGTTCACCTTGAATAGAAACATATCCTGGGCTGTCAGAATCTTTGCTTCCGGTACATACAGCACTGAAACCATCATATACAAGAACCAAAGTTCCAGAAGTATCGATACCATTTGGACCGATGTTTGGATAGTAAGTGACATCTTTCGGTTCACCGAACAATCCAACACAATAATGAATATTGTAAACATTAATATCATAAAGTGCACCGCCATAATATGCAGGGTCAAAAGAGTGTGTGATATCTCCTTCCAAATATGCATCATACCGACTGGAATATTGGGAATAATTGCAAAGAGCCATACGAACAGTACCAAGTTTTTCAACATTTTTCTTCATCTCATAAAATACCTCATTGTGAAGTACCGTTACAGCCTCAAAAATAAACAATTTATTCTCTTCTGCAATTTGTTGTAATTCCTGTGCTTCTTTATAAAATCCAGTAAAAGGCTTTTCAAGGATAACATTTTTTCTGTGAAGAAGAGCCTCCTTTGCATAAGAATAATGTGCACTGTTGATTAGTCCGATATAAACCGTATCTGCTGCAGTTTCAGTAAGTAACTTTTCATAATCGGTATAAACTTCAGCGATATTATACTGCTTTGCAAAAGCCTCTGCTTTTTCTTTACTGTGAGGTCTGGCAAAGATAGCCGTTTTTTCAATTTCTTTTATTGGTTCGATTGCAAATAATGCATCTGCAATGATTTTTCCTGTTCCGATAAATGCAAGTTTCATAGTGTAAATCTCCTTGTGCTTTATTAAAAAAATGTTTTTAAATACACTTTAGTGTATCATAGAATTTCGTCAGTTTATCTCAACGAATTAAATCATTCCTAAATCTTTGAGAGCAACCGGAATTCCATCATGATTATTATCAAGAGTAACTTTTCCAGGGAATGTCTCCCGTATAGCTGCTGGAGCATTTCCCATTAAAACACCGCAACCGGCTGCATAAAGCATTTCTAAATCATTGTAATTATCGCCAAATGCTACGGAACCTTCGGTAGCAATGCCAAAAATCTCGCAGAACTTGCGGATACCTTTGGCTTTATTCATTCCGGCTGGCATAATTTCTAACAGGTAACTTGAGGATTTTACAATGGATAGAGTTGGAAATGCCTCTTTTAAATCTTCTTCAATCTGAAGAATGCACGCAGGGTTGCACATACAGAGAATTTTATTAACGACCGCATCATCCGGCAATAAAGCGACAGTTCCTTCTACGCTTTCTACTTCCACAACACTTTCTTCATGGAGAATACGAGCATCGGTTCTGTCACTTGTAATCCAGTTCTTTCCGGAATAGATGCCCCATGCGAGATCGAAATTCTTTTCTGTCATAAATTCGATAACAGTAGCTGCTGTCTGTCTGCTCATACCTTCATTTGAAAGAATCCGGCCGTTCATATCCTCAATCCATGCACCTCCACATGCCACGATCGGACATTGGAAATGATGTTTTTTTAAAATGGGATAAATGCAGGAAGCACTTCGGGAAGAAATAATAACAAAAGGAATATTTTTCTTCTGAAGAGAAGCAATCGCTTCAATGGTAGCAGTAGATACGATATGTTCCGATGTTAACAGTGTTCCGTCAATGTCGCTAAAAACAGCTTTATATGTTCTCATATGGGGTGTCTCCTTTAATAAAATTAGTCATGTCTTTCTGACGAGACTAGAATATCATTAAAAGAAACATAAGTAAACGTTTGAATATGTTTTATTTGCTTGAAAACATAGCAAAAAATGTTTGATAAAACATTTTAGTGGAGATATAATAAAAAAGGACGTTTAAACAGCAATATTAAATCAATACAAGGAAATATACTTTAACAAAATACATAATTTCGGAAATGATATTTATATTTGAAAGGAATAAATAACAGATGGAATATAAAAAAGAATTATCTGGAGTAAAGAGAAGAGAACGAATTATCAATGAACTTCGGGAACATGGAGAAGTTACCGTAAAAATCTTATCTGAACAATTTGGTGTATCCGAAATGACAATCCGAAGAGATTTGCATTTGTTAGAAGAACAGGGATATGCGACCATTCATTATGGCGGGGCAGCACTTTTAGATAGACAAAATATAGGCTGTCAGAGCTTTTCTTTGAGAAAGGGTAAAGAATCAGAAAATAAAAGAAAAATCGCAAGAAAAGCGGCATCCTTTATAAAAGAAGGGGATGTACTTTTTATGGATACCAGTACAACTGTACTTGAGATTCTTACTTATATGCCAGCATTTCGAGTGAAAATCATTACTAATTCAGTACCTGTAATGGAAACTGTTTACCGAGATGAAAACATTGATCTCTACATGGCACCAGGTTTGTATCGTTCTGTAGGAGGACCACTTGATTATACAACTGCAGAATATTTGTCCCGTTTTCATTATAATAAAGCTTTTTTTGGTTCAAACAGCTATGATCCGATATTTGGTGCATCTGCAGCAGAAGAAATTGAAGCAGCCGTAAAAAAATGTGTACTTGAGAATTCAGACGAGAATTATCTTTTAATTGACCATTCGAAAATGGGAAAAAGAAGTTTTGTAAAGTATGCTGATACAGTAGATTATACAGACATTTTATCCGATGAAGAATTAGATATTGATTGGAGAACAAAAATCATTCAAAATGGAGGAAGTTTAATATTGTGTTAAGTTGTAATTTGCTTCCATCATTTTATAGTGTTATAATACTATTATAAAGGAGGAATTTAAATGGGTAAAAAAGTATTGATTATTACGGGAAGTCCAAGACAAAAGGGTAACACAAACGCTTTGGCAACTGCATTTGCAAGCGGAGCTGTAGCAGCAGGGAATGAAGTAGAAGTTTTTGATGCTGCTACTGCAAATTTACATGGTTGTTCCGGGGACAAGAGCTGTGAACAGCGTGGTTATTGCGGTCAGAAAGACGATGGGGTACAAATGAATGAACTCATGCGTCAGGCAGATGTTCTTGTATTGGTATCTCCAATTTACTGGAGTGGATTTACATCACAGATAAAGAGAGCTATTGACCGTTTTTATCAGTTCAGTTTTCCAAAAGGTAGAGAAACGTTACATATCAAAGAATTATATTTGATTGCGGCATCAGCCAATCCAGATCCAGCAATGTTTAATGATGTTGTTCATGCTTATGAACAGCTTTGTGAGTTACTGCATTTTGATAAAGGAGGAACACTTCTTTGTCCTGGTCTTGCCGGAGAAGATGATCTCGAAGACCATAAAGAATTTTTAGAAAATGCAATAAAAATGGGCTTTACTATTTAATTCATTAGGGAACAGAGGAAAATAAAAATACTAGACCATCGCAACTGTAAAGATATCACTGCGTAGAAAATGCCTGTTCGGCATTTTTACTTGTTCCCACATTACATTTGCGATGGTCTAGTATTTTTATTTTCTGTTTGTTGGCTTCACGTGAATGAATTCAATAGTCTTTGAGAAGGATAAGAGGGGAGAAGTCAGAAGACTACTGCTACCCAGAAAGTATGCCTGCCCGCATTTTTACTTGCTCTCACATTATACAGTTGCGATGCTCTTTCCACTATGCTGACTTTTTTAAGTTTCACTGATGATAAGATGATACTGCAAGCTATCGCTGTACATGATACATTTATCATTATATTGTCGCAATATATTGTTTTTATCAATGCATGTCATACGTTGCATGATGCACATCTCGTAGCAAGATAACTCTAAAGGTGATTACTTTATTTTTTGTAAAATGATAAGCCCTTTTTCTTTTCTACTCGTTATAGAAAGAAAATAATCGTCTGGACGATATATCTTCCGAGCAAGTAGAAGACTTCTGACTTCTCCCCCTTATCCTGCCAAAAAACAGAAAAAAGAAATAATACCATATCCCAGATGCGGCTTCGGAGCGTGTTTAAGATGCGGATGAGCATCTTAAACACAGCGACTACAGAGCAGATGGGATATGGTATTATTTCTTTTTTCGTCTGTTTCCCCTAATGAATCAAATAGTAATCACCTTTTTGATTGCATCATAAAGTTCATCATATGTTTCATAAGCAGGAATTTTAGGATATTCTGCTTTGATGGCATCCGTACTCTTAAATAAGAATCCTGCCTTGCTTGCCTGAATCATACCAAGGTCATTGTGACTGTCTCCGCTGGCGATCGTATCATAACCGATAGACTGAAGAGCTTTAACAGTAGTATACTTGGATTTTTCACAACGCATTTTGAAATCAACGATTTCTCCGTTATCTGCTACAACAAGAGAGTTGCAAAAGATAGTAGGGTAACCGAGTTTCTTCATGAGTGGTCCTGCAAATTGGGAGAAAGTATCGCTGAGGATAATAACCTGTGTCAGCTCTTTTAATTTATCTAAGAATTCTTTCGCTCCCGGGATTGGGTCAATCTTTGCTATTGTTTCCTGAATTTCTTTTAAACCAAGTCCATGTTCTTTTAAAATGTTAAGACGATACTTCATTAATTTATCATAATCCGGTTCGTCTCGTGTTGTTCTTTTTAATTCAGGGATTCCGGTTTCTTCTGCAAATGCGATCCAGATTTCTGGTACTAATACACCTTCTAAGTCTAAACAAACGATTTCCATGCTGCCTCCATTTCCGATACGATATTAATGTAGTATAAATAATACCGTTTCTTAGCTTTTTAGTAATATTCAGATTCCATTATAGTAGGAAATTCAAAAAATCGCTATAAAAATTTTTATTTTTTTATCTTTTATAAAATTAGACAAAATGAGAAGTGTGCATAAAAACTGGATATTTATAGAATAATTGACTCTTTTCTGTGATACAAATATTTGTTAGCATTAAAAAATATGGAAACAAAATGAGTTCTAGTTTGTATTTTAAAAGAAAGATAGCCGTTGTTTGTTCATACTACAGGAGAAAGAAGTTCTGCTATGGAAAAGGAAAGGAGTTATTATGGAAAAGAAAGAATATATAAAGATGTTGATACCGGCTTTTGCCATTGGTATAATTATAGTTATACTTGTTGTGGCTATGAGAAATACAGAGGGAGCACTATCTGTAAAAACGGTTTTAAAATATACACCGGAAAATACATGTCTTGCGATGGCAGTACTTTTTTTGTTTTTTGCTTTAAAAAGTCTTACAGTAATCTTACCACTGTCAGCACTTTATCTGGCAAGTGGTATTTTGTTTTCGCCGTTCAGGGCACTGTTTGTTAGTACCGTTGGTCTTGCTATTACACTTACGATTCCATATCTGATTGGATATTTTAGTGGGAAAAAAGTTGTGCGGAGCATTCAGGAAAGGTATCCAAAGACACAAAAAATTATGGAATATCAAAAGGAAAATACTTTTTTTTCCTGTTTTATTACAAGAATAGTAGGTGTTTTGCCAGGAGATATTGTCAGTTTGTATTTTGGAGCCTGTAATACAAGATATGATATTTATTTGATTGCAGGTATTGCAGGTTCTTTGTTGAGTATTGTAACAACAACGATTTTAGGAGAAAAAATAAGTCATCCGTTTTCTATTGGATTTTTTGTGGTATTATTGTGTAGAGTGCTGGTATCAGCCGGTTCGATTTTTATAAATTACACTTTAAATAAAAGAAAAGAGGAAGATTTTTAAAATATAATAAGGAGACAAGATGAAGCGCACAAAAGAATTACTTACAGATACATTTTGGGAACTTTTAGAGGAGAAGGCCTATAGCAAGATTACGGTAAATGATATCGTAAATCGATGTGATGTGAATAGAAATACCTTCTATTATCATTTTCAGGATATCCCATCCTTGATGATTAATTCTATTGAAAAATGGGCGGATGGGATTATAAAAGAATATGCAATATCAGAGAAATCAGTGAATTGTCTTTCCTATATGGCACAGGAGTGTACAAAAAGAAAAAAGGCAATGCTTCATTTATTTCGTTCTGTTGAAAAAGAAAAACTTTTATCCAATATGAACGAGATAGCATATCACATCATCTGTACTTATGCGAATGAGATGAAGGAAAAAAGAAACATTTCAGAGCAGGACAAAGAAACACTTATACAATGTTATAAGTGTTTCTTTGTTGGCAGCCTCCTCGAATGGTTAGAAAGGGATGCGACCTTCGATTTAGGGAAATTTTATGAGGATGCCTATAGGATGCTCTCTAATTTAAGGAAATAGATGACGTTTTTCTTTTTTTGTTTTCCTGCCAGAGTTTATCTGCGGAAACTTTCCAATGCTTTGCATAGTTATCGCATTTAGCACAAAGATGCTCTGCACTTTCCGGTGATTGTAGATCAGTGGAATGTGCGCCAGACTCATTTACCATTGCCCGAAGTTTTTGAGGGTTTTCAAGCATTGGACAAGGACGGAGCATATTTTCATTAAATGGCTGATTTGCATGATATGCCATTAACATAGGAGAGCGGAGTGCCTGTAGTAGTGTTTTTTCACGAATATTAGAATCTGAATAATGGATAAATACACAAGGATCAATGTCTCCGTTGGCATTAATATGTAAATAGCGGCGGCCACCCGCAATACATCCCCCGACATACTCCGCATCATTTTGAAAATCCATTGCAAATAATGGTTTTGTGGCACGATATTTACGGATTTTTTCATAAACACCAATACGCTGCTCTGGCGTAGGAAGAAGCTGCGGTGCGGCATCGTTTCCAACAGGCATATAGTGAAAGTACCATACGAAATATGCACCGAGGTCGATCAGAGAATCATAGAATTCCTCCGAAGTGATCGAGTTATAGTTTGCACTCGTATAACAGCAGGATATTCCATAAATAAGCTTTTTCTTTCGGAGAAGTTCCATTGCGTGGATTACTTTTTGATATACGCCATTTCCGCGCCGGTCATCTGTTGCTTCTTCAAATCCTTCCAGCGAAATAGCAGGGACTAAATTGCCTACACGAAGCATTTCATTTGCAAAATATTCATCGATTAAAGTAGCATTCGTGAAGCACAGGAAAACACAGTCTGAATGTTTTTCACATAATTTAATTAAATCTTTCTTTCGGACAAGAGGTTCACCACCGGTATAAATGTACATATATACCCCTAGTTCTTTGCCCTGGCATATAATATCATCAATCTCATCATAAGTCAGATTTAATTTATGCCCATATTCAGCGGCCCAGCATCCTGTACAGTGCAGATTACAGGCAGAAGTTGGATCAAGAAGAATTGCCCAAGGAATATTACAATTATACTTTTGGCGTAATTTTTCTTCTTTTGGCCAGCCTGTTAAAGCTGCGTTGATGAAAAAATTAACTGCCAGTGTTTTTGTCACGTGAGGATCAACATCTTTAAAGAGTTTTCGGATATATGAGTAATAGGGATGTTCCGGATTCTCTATCGCTTCGCGAATCATTTCCCTCTGAAAAGGGAATTGACCTTGAGAAAATTTATCAGCCCAGTCCATTATCTTATTCATATTTTTGTCCGGATCTTTGTAAATATAGTTAAAGGTCTGCTCAATTCCAAGTTTTTTTAAAGTATTTGCTGCATTCATCTTAACTTCCTCCTTATGTTCCGTATTTTTTAGCCGGAAGCGATTTAACACTATTTTATTTCATATCATTTTTATGAACAATGGACAAAATAAATGACAATATCCAAAAAATGGACAAGGCAGTGATAAATGTCTAACATTAGAGAAAAAATGAACAAAAAGAGAAGGCATTCCTGTACTTTTAAGCATCAAAATCTGTCTGATAGATTCCCTCAGGAGTGCGTATTGTTAAGAGTCCAAGATTAAATCCGTCGTCTTGAATGGTAATATGGTATTCCAAAATGACATCTTCTTCAAATTTTGATAGAAGTAAATAGGTTCCGTTTTCTTTGTCTTCAATCTGGTCACAAATATCATTATAGACATCTCTCCCGGAGATTTCTTTTGGGTAACCAGATTCCTTTATTTTTTCTTCGATTGCTTTGTAGAGTTTATTCATGTTTGTCTCACTTTCCTGTATATATTTTTTGAGTATTATAGCATAAGGGAAAACAAAAAAGATACTGTTCTTCACTATATAGTTTGAAAATGAATAAAAAATGATGTATTATTAAAAAAGTATAAAAAGCAGATATGGCAGGAGGGGAACATATGTGGTTTATATTTGCATTATTATCGGCAGTCTTTGCTGCCCTAACTTCCATTTTGGCGAAAGTAGGAATCAATGGAGTTAATTCAAATCTGGCAACGGCAATCAGAACAGTTGTTGTTGTTATTATGGCATGGGGAATGGTTTTTCTGACGAATGCGCAAAATGGTCTTTTCGGAATCAGCAGAAAAAGCTGGTTGTTTTTGATTTTATCGGGGTTAGCAACAGGTGCTTCCTGGTTATGTTATTATAAGGCATTACAGATTGGTGAAGCATCTAAGGTTGTTCCAATTGATAAATTGAGTGTGGTTATTACGTTGATATTGGCGTTTATATTTTTACATGAAACATTTACGACAAAATCATTGATCGGATGCATTTTAATTGGAGTCGGAACACTGATAATGGT
Organism: Anaerobutyricum soehngenii; assembly: GCF_009697165.1. NCBI lineage: Bacteria > Bacillati > Bacillota > Clostridia > Lachnospirales > Lachnospiraceae > Anaerobutyricum > Anaerobutyricum soehngenii. The sequence goes on from NZ_VULP01000029.1 coordinate 36,461, forward strand.
TTTGTGATTTCAAAAAGAATGGTAAGGAAGCCGTATGCTAGAGAACCATCAACTCGAATAAAATATTGCGATGCCGATAAGGCATTTACGATAAAGGTACTTGAAGAATAAAAAATTTTTGTTTGACTTTTTAAAAAACAGGAAATATAATTATAACAAACGAGTAGCAAGTAAGCGTAAATCCAGTTTACCAGCTGCTCGTTTTTTTGTTAAAAACTAATATTGCGTAAAAAAGTGTGTAGCCTGTCAGCGTAAGTCCAGCTTATATGACAAGGCACACACTTTTTTTGTGCAAAAAGAGAGGAGCTAAAACAAAATGGCAGAAAGTAACAAGATGAAAGATATGTCAGTGAATAAGCTGATGATCCAGATGGGAATTCCAATGATCCTATCTATGGCATTGCAGGCGGTCTATAACATTGTAGACAGTGCATTTGTAGGAAATATGAGAGTAGGCAGTGAAGCGGCATTAAATGCACTGACGCTCGTATTCCCGGTGCAGATGCTTATGGTTGCGGTGGGAATCGGAACAGGTGTAGGAACCAATGCACTTCTTGCAAGGACACTCGGACAGGGAAACAGCAAAAAAGTTGCAAAGGTAGCAGGAAACAGCTTGTTTCTTGGTGTGATTATTTATGTGGTTTGTTTCTTGTTTGGTATCTTTGGGGTAAAAGCATATATTTCATCGCAGACAGTAGATACAGAAGTGCTTGAGATGGGAGTCAGCTATTTGAGGATATGCTGCGTGATTTCTTTTGGTATTATCTTCTTTTCATTATTTGAAAAGTTATTGCAGGCAACAGGTCGTTCTCTTTATTCTACAATCGGACAGGTGGTTGGTGCAGTTGTAAATATTATTCTTGATCCAATTATGATCTATGGTATCGGTCCGGTTCCGGAAATGGGTGTAAAAGGTGCAGCTTATGCAACGGTAATTGGTCAGGTAGCATCCGCAGTGTTACTGTTCATTTTTCATATGAAATTGAATAAAGAATTTGAACATGATACGAAATATATGAAGCCGGATACTGGTATTATAAAAGAAATTTATGCAATTGGACTTCCAGCAATTATTGCTCAGGCTCTGATGTCTATTATGGTTTATGTAATGAATCTGATTTTGAAGTTCAATCCGTCAGCGCAGACAGCCTATGGGTTATTTTATAAAGTTCAGCAGTTTGTTCTCTTCCTTGCGTTTGGTCTGCGAGATGCGATTACCCCAATCATTGCATTTGCTTATGGAATGAGAAGTAAAAAAAGAATTCAGGATGGAATCAAATATGGACTTCTCTATACGATTGTATTAATGATTTTGGGAATTGCAATTACAGAGATTTTCCCTGGAGCTTTTGCAACGCTCTTTAATGCAGGACAGTCAAGAGAATATTTTATCAGTGCGATGAGAGTGATTTCTATTAGTTTTCTGTTTGCGGGAATTAATGTTGCTTATCAGGGAATTTATCAGGCGCTGGATGGTGGTATAGAATCATTGGTTATTTCACTTCTAAGACAGCTTATTATCATTCTGCCACTGGCAGGAGTCTTTTCTTTATTTGTCAGAAATGGTCAGATGGGAATCTCCCTGATCTGGTGGGCGTTTCCGATTACCGAAGTCATTGCATGTCTGGCAGGATATGTATTTTTAAAGAAAATCAGAAAAAATAAGGTCGATGTTTTAAATTAAGGAGGAACTGGAAATGGCAAAAAGAATTATTACAATCAGCAGAGAATTTGGAAGCGGTGGACGTTTTATCGGGGAAGAAGTTGCAAAAAAACTTGGAATTACTTACTATGATAAAAATATCATTAGTGAGATTGCAGAAAAGTCTGGTTTATCACCAGAATATATTCAGGAAAGCGCAGAGCTATCTCCCAAAAAAGGATTATTTGCCTATGCACTTGCCGGACGTGATATTACAGGAAAATCCGTTGAGGATATGGTATATGAGGCACAGAGAAAGGTTATATTGGAATTGGCAGAAAAAGAGTCTTGTGTAATTATTGGACGAAATGCAGATTTTATCCTAAGAGATTGGAACGATGTATTGAATGTATTTATTCATGGGGATATGCCGGAAAAAATACAACGTATCATGGACTTACATAATGTAGAAGAGAAGGAAGCTGTCAAAATGATGGCAGACACAGATAAAAGACGTATGACAAATTATAACTTTTATACGGATCAAAAATGGGGAAAAGCCAGCAATTACACGTTGTGCCTGAACAGTTCACAGCTTGGATATGACAGATGTGAAGCGATAATTATGGAGTGTGTGAAGTAAAGCACTGTTTTTTTCTTATCATTATAATATAGAACAGAGAGAAGATGGTTGTCGTTAGCCATCTTTTTTCTTTTTGGGGACCATACCAGTTAAAGCAGGGAGGAACAGGAGCACTGCTTTTTAATCCAGTTTATCAGGATAATAATTCAGACAAAAGGGAGTTCTGGGGATTTGTGATTCTGGTGATTGACTGGAATCGTTTCATTGATGAAATAAATCTTGATTATTTAAGTGATGCAGATTTCAGCTACAGAATCTGGACATATGATAGAAACGGCAACGACAGGATTATTCTGGCAAAAAGTCAGGATGATATGCCGGACAACATCCTGACAGTAGAATGTACAGTTCCCAATAATACATGGTATTTTGACATTATCCCTTCAAAGGGATGGAGTTCACGTTCTTACTGGATTATGTGTATTGTCGTTTCTTACGTATTCTCATTATTGGTTGCTACAGTATTTTATTTGATATTCAGCAAAAAACACAGGGAAAGACAATATGAATCAGAACTGAAAAAATCTGCTGAACAGGCGAAAAATGCCAGCGAAGCAAAAACAAGATTTCTATTCAATATGAGCCACGATATCCGAACTCCGATGAATGCAATTGTGGGTTTTTCCGGTTTATTAGAGAAGAATCTGCAGAGTGAAAAAAAGGCAAAAGAATATCTGGAAAAGATACAGTCTTCCAGTAATCTTCTGCTGATGATCATCAATCAGATTTTGGAAATGTCCAGGATTGAAAGCGGTACAGCGGTATTGCAATTAAAAGCCGAGGATATGGATGCATTATTTCACAGGGTAAATACAGTGTTTGAAGAGGATATCAGAAAGAAGAATCTGCAGTATCATGCCGATTTAGATATAAGACATCATTAATGTTGTCTGTGATCAGACAAAGTTACAGGAGATCATGCTGAATCTTATCAGCAATGCTATAAAGTATACCCCAGAGGGACATTCAATCCATGTAGAAATACATGAGGCCGCATCAGAGAATCCTTCAAAGATACATTATATTTTTTCATAAATAAAATCCTTTCGTTTGCCATAGGCGGAAACCCACTACCTTTAGGTGGTGGGAGGAGCCTTGTAAATCTTTAATCGTTAACCCTGATTCTCAATATATTTTTGTATAGTGGCTGAAG